>JAMPIU010000051.1 GCA_023667845.1 Dehalobacter sp.
AAAAAGTAGAAAAGCTTGTTTTGCTTTGCCCATCCGGCGTGGGACCGCAAAAGGGTTCTTTCCTTTTTACAGCGATGTTCCATATGTGTTTTGGAGATCGCGGACTAAAAAAACTATTCTATAAAGTGAATGGGAATCAGCCTATTCCCGACATTGTGCTGGATTATCAATTGCTGATTGGCAAGAGTTTCAACTTTCGCCGTGAAATGATACCCATTTTTTCCGATCAGGAATTGAAATCCTTAACGATGCCGGTCGTTTTATTTGTGGGCGGCAAAGATATCATGCTTCATTCGGCGAAGACTGCTCGGCGGATGGAAACATTGGTTCCACAGGGCAAGATCAATATTCTACCCGAGGCAGGCCATACACTTACCAATCTAACCACGGAAATCTATGATTTTTTAATTCAGGAATAATGAACATTCTTTTATTTTTTTACGTAGTTATTAGAAATTTTAGGTGCGATATGATATCTTTAACATTGGCTGCCTTTGGAAGGCGTTATTTTACCGTGAGAATGCCAAACTATTTTTAGCCAGTGTGAGGTGCTTCATTTGATTCTATTATCGGCAGAAAAGATTACGAAAAGTTATAGTGAGAAAAAACTCTTAAAAGATATGTCTCTATTCATCAATGAGGGAGACAAAATCGGTGTGATCGGGATTAATGGCACCGGTAAATCGACCTTCTTAAAGATTATTGCCGGCATAGAGAACCCTGATGCCGGAGCCGTAACGACGGCTTCTGGGGTCAGGATCAGTTATCTTCCGCAAAATCCTATTTTCGGTGAGGGTCTGACCGTTCTGGAACAAGTATTTCTGGGAACGTCATCTGAAGTCCGGGATTTGATGGAATATGAAGCCAAGTCTATTCTAACCAGGCTGGGTATTACGGATTTCTCGATGGATGTCAGCTTCCTGTCAGGCGGAGAAAAGAAACGCGTTGCGATCGCGCGTACATTGGTCAAACCCAGTGAAATCCTGATTCTGGATGAACCGACCAACCATTTGGACAATGAAATGGTCCTCTGGCTGGAAAATTATCTGCGCAAATACAGCGGAGCGATGATCATGATCACGCACGATCGCTATTTCCTCGACAGGGTAACCAACCGTATGATTGAGATCAGTCAGGGAAATCTGTACAGCTATCCGGCGAATTATTCCAAGTATTTGGAGCTGAAAGCCCAGCGCGAAGAAATGGAAATCAGCACGGAAAGAAAAAACAGCAGTCTCTTCCGAAGAGAACTGGAGTGGATCAGCCGCGGTGCCAGAGCCAGAGGGACGAAAAGTAAAGAACGGATTGAGCGTTTCAGACAATTAAGCGAGAGAGATAAACCGGCAGACAGGGAGAAGCTGAACCTCAGTTCGGTGGCATCCCGCCTTGGTAAAAAGACCATTGAAATGAACCATATCGCAAAATCCTATGCCGGAAAAATGCTGATCCGGGATTTTGACCATATTATTCTGCGTGACGCCAGAATAGGCATTGTTGGCAAAAACGGCTGCGGCAAATCGACCCTGTTAAAAATGATCATGGGCTCGGTTGAAGCGGACAGCGGGACGATCGTTACAGGCGAAACCGTCAGGATCGGTTACTTTTCGCAGGAAAGCGCTGAGATGGATCCCTCTCAGCGCGTCATCGCCTATATTCGGGATATTGCCGAAAACATTGAGACGGTGGACGGAACAGTGACTGCCACGCAAATGCTGGAACGCTTCCTGTTTCCAGCTGATTTACAGTGGAATACGATTGCCAAGCTTTCCGGCGGCGAACGCAGACGACTTTATCTGCTCAGCGTGCTGATGAAATCCCCGAATATCCTGCTGCTGGACGAGCCGTCTAATGATCTGGATATTGAGACGCTGAGCATCCTGGAAGATTACCTGGAGAACTTCAACGGTGCTGTGGTCGTCGTCTCCCATGACCGTTATTTCCTGGATAAAGTCGTAGACCGGATCTTTGAATTCCAGGAAGACGGGACACTGCGGCAATATGTCGGCGGTTATTCCGATTATCAGGAACAAATTACGGATAAGGGCAGAGAAGAAAAAGATAGTTCTAAGAGAAACAGTCCTTCAAGTGGTTCAAGTACTTCAAATACTTTAATCACTTCAAGCAACATGGGCATTTCAGACCAATTTAATTGTACTGATCCCCAGGGTGAAACCGCCGAACCCAGGAAAAAATTGAAGTTTACCTACAAGGAAGAACAGGAATACGGAAAAATCGAAGAAGAGATTGCACAGCTCGAAGCAAACTTGCGTACACTGGATGAAACCATTTCGCGGGAGACCAGTAACTATGCAAAATTGCAGGAATTGCTTTCCGAGAAAGAAGAGCTGGAATGTACCATTGCCGGCAAGATGGAACGCTGGATATATCTGAACGATCTTGCTGAAAAAATTGCTGCTGCGAAATTATAATCCTTCGACAAACGCTGATTACTTATGTTATAATGACTACTTGATTGTATTATAATGGCGACTTGGTTGCACGAATAAGGATGGTAATAAAATGATCAGTACGACTGGAATATCTCTTCGTTACGGCGGACGTGCGTTATTTGAAAACGTCAATATTAAGTTCATCCCCGGGAACTGTTATGGACTCATCGGCGCGAACGGCTCCGGCAAATCGACCTTTTTAAAAATTCTCTCCGGTGAGATAGAAGCCAATAAAGGAGATGTCTCGACTGACCCCGGCGAAAGAATCGCCGTCTTAAAGCAGAACCACTTTGAATTTGACGAAGTTGAGGTCTTAAAAACCGTCATGATGGGTCACAAAAGGCTCTGTGAGGTTATGGATGAAAAAGAAGTTCTCTATGCCAAACCCGATTTTTCCGAAGAAGACGGCATGAAGATCGCCGAACTGGAAGCGGAATTTGCGGAAATGAACGGCTGGGAAGCTGAATCCGAAGCGGCAACGCTCTTAAACGGACTCGGTATTGGCGAAGAGTACCACGATAAAAAGATGAAGGAACTCGACGGCAATGAAAAGATCCGGGTCCTTTTGGCCCAGGCTCTATTTGGAAGTCCTGATATCCTGCTGCTGGACGAACCTACAAACCACCTCGACATTGCCTCCATTACCTGGCTCGAAAACTTCCTGTATAACTTTGAGAACACCGTGATCGTCGTTTCCCACGACAGACACTTTTTAAATAAAGTCTGCACGCATATTGCCGATATTGATTTCGGTAAAATTCAGCTTTACGTCGGTAACTATGACTTCTGGTACGAATCGAGCCAGCTGGCGTTGAAGCAGATGAGAGACGCCAATGAAAAGACGGAAGCTAAGAAAAAGGAATTGCAGGAGTTTATCCAGCGGTTCAGTGCCAATGCTTCCAAGTCAAAACAGGCCACATCCCGCAAAAAACTTCTGGAAAAACTGACCCTGGAGGACATCCGGCCGTCATCCCGCAAATATCCGTTTGTTGATTTTAAACCGGATAGGGAAGCAGGGAATGACCTGTTGGCCGTGAACGGAATCAGCAAAGAAGTAGAAGGGGAGAAGATCCTGAACAATGTCTCATTTATCGTTAGTAAAGGTGATAAGATTGCGTTCGTAGGTCCTAACGGTCTGCCTAAGACATCCCTGTTTAAAATATTAATCGGGGAAACGACTGCCGACAGCGGAGATTTCAAATGGGGCGTTACCACATCCCAGTCCTATTTCCCGAAAGACAACGCGGCTTATTTTGACGATGTTCATCTGAGCCTTGTCGATTGGCTCAGGCAATATTCCAGTGATCAGACCGAGACCTTCGTCAGAGGCTGGCTTGGCAGAATGCTTTTCTCCGGCGAAGAAGCGCTGAAGGAAGCAGCCGTGCTTTCCGGAGGGGAAAAGGTCCGCTGCATGCTGGCTAAAATGATGCTTTCCGGCGCTAACGTCCTGCTGTTTGACGAGCCGACCAACCACCTCGACCTGGAATCCATCACTGCCTTAAATGACGGGCTGATCAATTATAAGGGAACGATTCTGTTTGTTTCGCATGACCACCAGTTTGTCCAGACTGTGGCCAACCGAATCATTGAAATCACGCCGAATGGGATTATCGACAAGCAGATCACGTATGACGAATATCTGGAAAGTGAAGATATTCAGGCGCTGCGCAAGAAGATGTACGAAATGTAGGATTAATTTTTATACTGCAAATAACCCCTAAACAAGAGTAAACAAACCGATATGATGCTGGTGATGGTCCTCACAGACTGTTACCAGCATTTTTGTAAATTTAGCTGCGGCTGACGTTTTAGGTCTAAAGCACCATTAGCCTGAGAATAAATCCCTATATAACCAAAAATAGTAATATGGTATAATTTTGGCAATATTTATTAATTTTGTAATAATATTGCCATTTATTAGTTTTTATCTCAAGATTATGGGTTAAACAAGGGAGGAAGAAAAGTGAAAAAATTATGTTCAAAAATATTATTCCTGCTATTCGTCGGCTGTTTCATTCTTCTGTTAAAATCACCCGCAGTCTATGCAGCAACAATCACTGCGCCATCTTCGATTACTGCGAATACAACCTGGACTAGCGACAATGTCTATGTGGTTTCATCCACCACAGTCCAGCCAAACGTGACGCTGACTATTGAGCCTGGAACCGTCGTCAAATTGAACGCGATTAACAGCAAACTTGTAATTAAAGGCACACTGAATGCACTCGGATCAGACACGAATCAAATCGCCTTTCGTCGATCAAAGATGATACATATGGCGGAGACACCAATAACGATGGAACAACAACGACCCCGGCCAAAGGCAATTGGGATTGCCTCGAGTCTTATTCCGGTGGAATAATAAACCTTTCCTATTGCCGTATTTGTTATGGTGGATATGTGTATTCTCAAGTTTACAGCACCGGAGGAAGCCTGAATATCAACAATTGTGTATTGGAACTCAGCAAAAACAGGGGTATTGAAACTTCTGGTACAGCCAGTATCACAAATTCACAGGTTTCGAATTGCACGACACGAGGCATATATATTAAAAATGGTGCGCCAACCATATCCGGCAATACAATTAGTAATTGTTCTAGCGGCATATATTTAGCAGACGGTAATATCCTCATCACAAATAATAATATTTCGGCGTGTTCATATGGCATTTATGTGCTAAAAGGAACGCATACTCTCTCTTCAAATACTATCGTAAACAGCAGCACTTCAGCTATAGCTATTGAAAATGCAACATGTAATATCGTAAGTAATAACATTTCCCAGTGTCCCAATGAGGCTATCCGTTTTATAAATTCAACTCAAGTACTGACTGGAAGTATAACTGGAAATACATTTGATAACTGCAAAGATTTCCTGGGGTTTCGGTCAAGCTTAATGGCAAGCTTATTCCCAACATTGACATTGAACGTAAGCGTAAACTCTGGCGGCGTAAAAAAGAGCCCACTGTTAACCAGCAGGCTCGCGTTATCTAAGAATCAATCGTCGCATTTGCTCTTAGCATACGGTACTCGGCAATGCTCCGGAGCATTTGCCGGGAGTAACTGAATCACCCAGTCCGGTTGTGTTTGATCAAGGTTAGGAGCAGTTGTTAAGACATATACCAGATACCTATACGGATCAAGGTTGTTCTCCTTGGCGGTTTCAATTAGGCTGTATATCACCGCGCTGCCCTCAGCCCCATTTGGCGTATTAGCGAATAGAAAGTTTTTTCGGCTCATGACAAACGGTTTTATGCTCCATTCTGCTCGGTTGTTAGAGAGCTCCAGCCGGCCGGCCTTCAGATACTCTATCAAGTGAGGCCACTGCTGTTGCAGATAATACAAGGCTTTTCCAAGGGCAGACTTCGGAGCTGCGTTTCTTGTTCGTGCCCATGTTAGCATTGCATCCAGTACCGGTTTTTCCAGCTCCAGCCGCTGGGTATATCGTTCTTCAGGGGAAAGACATTTAAGCTTATCCTCAATTGAGAATAGCTTGTTGCAATACTCTTGCCCAATTATTGCCGAAGATCCTTTTTGCTCGGATTTCGGTAAGGAATTGACTGCCTCATCAAATTTGCGCCGAGCATGGGCCCAGCAGCCAACTACCGTGATGTTTTCCGGCAACGTGTAATAGGCCTGATAACCGTCAGCATGCAGGTATCCGGAGAATCCTTCCAAAAATTTCTTCGGGTTTTCAGCTTTCCGATCAGGCTTGTATTCATAAAGCACAATCGGCTGATCAGTATCCCCGCCGGTTCTGTACATCCACATGTAGCTTTTGGCTTGCGCCTTCTTGCCTGGTTCCCGCAACACCTGCAAGGTGGTCTCGTCCGCGAATAGAACACTGTGCTGCAAGAGCCGTCGGTGCATCTCCTCGTACACTGGTTTCAACCAGTCCTCAGATGCTCTTAATATCCAGCTGGACATCGTCTGGCGGGATAGCATCACGCCGCTTCGGTTAAGCTCCTGTTCCTGTCGGTAAAGAGGAGAATACATCACGAATTTCTGGGTCATGATGTGGGCTATCGCTTCCGGGGAGGCAAAGCTTCCCGCGATGACGGGTTTATTTTTTTGCGTTTTCAGCACGGGGGTTTCCAAGGCCTCTGCTTTACAGGTCAAGCAGGCATAGCTGAAATACCAGTCTTCACGGATTTTTACCTGAGCCGGAATAATTACAAGGCTGCGGCGGACTTCCTTGCCGATTTCCTGCATGACAGTATCGCAGGATGCGCAGAGCCGTTCTTCGTCTGGAAGACGATGCTCAACTACTTCAACAGGGACATTATCCGGCAGAATTTCCTCAAGGCTACCAGAACGCTTTTTGCGGGTATGGGCGGCAACCTTTGTTTTCTCCGATGGCTCGATTTTTATATACGCTTCCGCCTCGTTAAACAGAAGGCTCAGCTGCTCCATGACCGCTTCCTGCGTTTTCTCGGTGGAAGATCCGAAGCGCTTCTTTTGGTTCAGGCGTATCTGTTGTATAAGCCACTCGATTTGCCGACCTTGCTCCGCATTCTGCTCTTTAAGCGCTTCATATTCGGTACGTGAAATGGTGACCATTTCAGCGTTATTCATCTCATTTTTTTGTAGCTCTTTCATAACAAAATTATATCATGAAACAGCCATTTTTTCCAGTGTTTACAAGGGTTTGTGGCATTTTTTGAGCATTTTTAAACCATGCAGAGGCCTGTTGAAGGACGGTGTGCTTTGGGTTGTTCTACGCTTAAACCTTCCATGAGCCACCGGTACTGCTGTGGGGTAAGCGCCTGCGCTTCGGCGGCACTACGCGGCCACTGAAACCTGCCGTTTTCAAGCCGTTTATACAGGAGAACAAACCCATTGCCTTCCCAATACAAGGCCTTTATCCGGTCACATCGGCGTCCGCAAAATAGAAACAGGGTGTTGGTGAACGGATCCAACTGGAACTTTTGCTGGACAATACTGGCTAGACCGTCGATCCCGCATCGGAGATCGGTGTAGCCACAGGCAATATATATGTAGTCGGCTCCGGAAAAATCATTCAGCATGATTTCAGCGCGCGGAAGATTGCCTCAATGGTTGACGCGTCGGCGCTGGGATAGATGTCGGCTTCGGCATTTCCAATGCGCACAGTTGCCGCTACTTCAAGATGGTCATTCCGGCGTTCTACGGGAACTCTTGCAAAGTACGGCTCTTGCTGCGCGGTCAACGCCTCAAACACTCGGCGCTGCCAGTAATAATATGTTTTTTCGACAATCCCGTTTTCCCGACACCATTGTTTGATGCTTATTCCGCTATTCCGGCAGGATGAGATCCGCTCAGTCCACTCAGCCAGCCGCTGGTTTGCGCTTAAGGCTTGCAGGCTTTGTTCCATTTGAGTCACTCCCATTCTATCTAAATGTCTACCTTAGTCTCTTTTGGTGACACTCAGACTCTTTGGGATATTCTCTCATTCTGCCGATTCTATGACAATCCGCCTACGTGGTTTACGCTTACTATTTTTCTTATACCGGAGACAACAGAAAGAAAAAGCGGAACCGGAACCGGCCCAACCCTAACCTATTAATAGCTTTAGGTCAAGACAATAGCTGACAGCATATCAGCCGGATTATTTTAAGATGCAAGTAGTATAACAATACTAAAAAACACTTCATCGTACTGGCATACCACTACTATTGCGGGGATTTGAAAAGGCTGAATAAGTAGCAGTCATCTTTTTCAAATCCCCCAATGCCCAGCGGTAAGCCAAATTGCTTGATAGGTACACATAAATCCAGCTTGCTTAAAAAGTTGCTGCTCCCCGACTTCCGGAACCGAAATAACATTGTAAGTATACCCAGGACCGAAACGTTAGATCAATTTCTCTCTATTCTTGAAATTATGCAGCCTTGCCCGAAATACCAAAGCGAGGGTCAAGTGCCAGTGGCGTTATGCAAACGGGAATTTGAGCGTAGAAAATGTCAACGGTTCACATGCAGAAAGCCCAGGGGTTTTGACATTTTAGCGAGGATTCCTGTTTGTAGCCACGAGAACGTGCGAGCGGGGTATTTTGGGCAAGGCTGCATACCCCATAATCACCAAAAGTCAGAAATAAGACTAACCTTTACAGTGTTATTCCTATGAAAGCTTTAGACAGCTTGTCCCAGAATCTGAGGCGCCTCAGATTCTGGGACAAACCTATTCGGAGGATAACTAAAAAGTTTAACTTAATCTTGATTTTAGCAGATTGAAACAATTATAATGGCAATAATCATCATTAACATAATTTGTAATACCGAAGGAACATAACAATGATCACAAAAGCCGAAACCGTCAAAAAATATGCCCAGGATGAAGAAAGCAGACTGCTGCTTGCGCGGGCGCTGGACAAACTTGATGAATCAGAAAAGAAAAATATTCCGGTTTGCATGCGGTTCTGCAGTGAACAGCAGCGGGTGCTGCTTGGAAATGCGCTGAAAGCGAGTGGGAACCCCCGGCACTTTTTCTGGGGAGGCTATGAAGGGGCTGAGCGTACCGTATTGGTCTTTCTGCCGGACTACCTGGAGCCTGAACAAGTCATTCAGGATGATGAATATTGCCCATTAGCTTTTATCCGGGCGGAATATCCTGCAGACAGCGGCCTGTCGCATCGGGATTTCCTAGGTAGTTTGATGGGGGCAGGAATCAAGCGGGAAACGGTCGGTGACATTCTGGTCACAGAAAAAAGCTGTGATCTGATTGTCCTCAAAGAAATTTTACCGTTCCTGATAAATAATCTGGAATCAGTCGGCCGTGTCAAAATAAAAACAGCAATCATCTCTGCGGGATTGCTGCAAATACCGGAAGAAAAAGTTCTTCTGCTGAAAGACACCGTAGCCTCATTGCGGCTGGACAGTGTGGTCGCGGCAGGTTTTAACTTAAGCCGTACCAAAGCAGGGGAATATGTTGAATCCGGGAAGGTCATGCTGAATTCGCTGGAATGTGACAAAACAGATAAGACGGTTGCGGAAGGGGATACGCTATCTCTGCGCGGCTTCGGAAAAATCAAGGTTCAGGAAGTAGGCGGACTTTCTAAAAAAGGCCGCCAGTCCATCGTGATTAAAAAGTATGTCTAGTACAACGCTCTTGAAACAAGGTATATAAAATAGTTACCCCACATTTATTTCCGTGCCAGCCGTTCTGCTTCGGCCTTCGCTGCCCGAAAGCAGTCCTTGATTTCTTCAGCAGTTAAGGCGGAACCTTCCTTTTGCTTCCTGAAATATTGCATCAATACTTTGCCGACTGCATAGCAGCTAATAAAGACTAGCGAGGCTGTTCCCGGCGTGCTGCCTGAGTCTGAGTCTGCGTCCAAGCCAACCCGGGTCAATCCTTCCAGACCATATTTGGCAGTAAGCGCAAGGCCGGCCTGCCCGGAAAGTTCGCGGAAAAGGCGCTGGGCGTCCTCGGGAGCCAGCGTTTGACCGGATTCCTCCGCCAGGCGCAGCGTCAGATATACCTCTGTGATTTGAAGCAGGATGGTATCCTTGTGTTCAGCAGCCGAGGCGGCTGTGCCGGCTGTCAGGACAATCAGCCGGTTCATTCTATCCCTGGTTTTATTTTGAGGGAGCTTATTTACGGCTTCCTCAATTTTATTTAGGTATTCTTCCGGCGTAATGGTTTCCGAACCACTGCAGACCGGACAGGATCCAGCGTCATGGACATGCACAGCATGGCCGGTCTGGGAATGGTCATGGCCACAGCTGCAAGACTGCTGATGCAGCGTGGAGTGATCGTGCCGATTAGGTTGATGATGCGGATGTTTTTTCGGATGGTTCGCAGGCATATGACATCCTTTCTATCCATAAAGGATAAGCTAGCAGAATGATTCGTATTTTGATGATTAATACGAGGAAACATTAAACAAAGTACAAAAGTGTTTTGTCTTAATATAACACAATCTACGATTATTTTTAAATACTTTTACTGATAAACGAATAAGTCACAAGGTCAGAAAAAATGAGAATGTCAGATATTATTCGATCCGGACATTCTCAATAAATAAATAAATATATTTCAGCCGACGAGATGAACATGATTCATCTAACCACTAAATCACCCGTTTTGCCCCGAGATATACGGATTTCCAGTAGGTACCGAAACTATAGACAACAACACCTTTGGAGCTTGAAGCGTTGATAAATTGGTTATTGCCGATGTAAATCCCGTCATGATCAACAACACCGTTTTTGGCAATCGAAAAGAAAACGATATCTCCCGGTTGTAAATTAGCGAAACTGACCGCTTTGCCAACCAGGTATTGGTCCCTGGAAATACGCGGCAGGGTAATGCCGTTTTGCGCAAAAACATATTGAACAAATCCGGAACAATCAAACCCAGTCGATGGGTAAGTACCTCCCCATTTGTAGGGGACACCAATATATTTCTGGGCCGTCGCAACAATCGCGCTGGCTTTGACGCCTTGCGCTTTATTCATATAGGCGGTGTTTATGGCTGAACCCGTGATCGGCCCAACAATTCCGTCAGCCGATAAATTCTTGGCTTTCTGAAAAGCGATGACACCGGCTTGAGTTTTGAGTCCGAAAATTCCATCCACTGTACCGACGCTGTAACCCAGATAGTTGAGTTTGGTTTGTAGTTCCACGACATCCGGCCCCGTCGAGCCTGTCTTCAGAAGTGTATCGCCGAGGGCAGCAGACGATACCTGAGCTAAGCCGAGAATCAGGATAGCAGAAAGAAGCAGCGTCACAACAATTTTTTTCGTCATTGAAATCCTCCACTCGTCAAATTTTTTCATCTGGATTCTGTACCGGTCTCGTTCGCTTCTTACCAGTATTTTAACAATTCACTGGAAAAAAGGCATGTCCAAAATTCTGGAAATATTTATAACGCATGAAAAGGATGATAATTTGTCTTCAAGATGATATATTAGGTGTGATTGGTTTTTATTTTCATTAATTTGCCGTTAAGGGGAATAAAATGAGAGAAAAGGATCAAATATTTGCAACTAAATGGGAGCCGGATATACTCCCTGCCAAAGCAATCATCTTGATTATTCACGGGATATCGGAGCATTCCGGCAGATATGCACCGTTTGCAAGGGACCTGACGGAAGCAGGGTACATTGTTTATGCCTACGACCAAAGAGGCCATGGCAAAACAGCTGAAACCGCAGGCATGGAAGGATTTGCGGGTCAAGACGGCTGGAACCATATGGTACATGATGTCTATGATTCTGTCGCCCTGATTAAAAAAGAAAATCCCGGACTGCCGTTGTTCATTTTTGCTCATAGTATGGGAAGCTTTATTCTTCAGCATTATATGCATCTCTATGGAGATGAGCAGGGAGTACAGGGGTTTATTTTATCCGGCCCAGGCGGAGACACGACGTTTATGCTGTATTTTGGCCGCTTTTTGTGTCGGATGATAGCTCTGGTCAAAGGAAAGCTTTACAAAAGCAAATTGATTCACGAGCTGACTTTTAAAAACTTCAATGCCCGGTGCGCAGAAACCAGGACAGAATATGACTGGCTTACCACCAATCCGCTTGTTGTCGATGAATATATTCAGGATATTTACTGCGGGGGAACCTGTACTTTAGCGTTCTATCATGATTTTTTTGCCGGAATTTTGCAAGTGCAAAAGAAGTCTAACATCAGGAAGATCCCGAAAGACATCCCGATTCTGATCCTCTCCGGCCAAATGGATCCTGTCGGCCACTACGGAGAAATTATCACAGCGCTGCGTCTGCGTTACCAACAAGCTGGAATTCGTGATGTTACTGTAAAACAATATGAAAACTGCAGGCATGAACTGCACAATGAAACAGACCGTTCTCAAGTTCTTCAGGATATAATTCAGTGGCTAAGTTCCAAGATTGGCAAGAATAACATAGCGCATAGATAGACGGATAGATAGATAAATAGGTAGATAGGTAGATGGATAATAGGTAGATAGATAGGTAGACCGATAGCATAGATATAGAAATGAGGAGGGAAAGATGATGAAAAGAATCCAATTTGCTTTGGTTGCTTTCCTGATTGGCACAATGTTTGTTTTGCCCATTAATTCTCCTATTGCCTCGGCCGAAACTCAGAAGAGTATGACGATTTTGTTTACAAATGACATGCATGATCATCTCCTGCCGGTCAAGGATGAACAAAACGGTGTGATAAATCAGTCAGGCGGATTTGCCAGACTCCAGAGCGCCATTGCTGCCGCGAAAGAGAATGGCCCGGATACATTGCTCCTCGATGCCGGAGATTATTCCATGGGAACGCCATTTCAGACGATTTTTCGGACAGACTCCCCGGAGCTAAGCGTCATGGGGCAGATGGGGTATGATGTTGTAACCCTGGGCAATCACGAATATGACTACAGGGCTTTCGGACTGGCCGACAGCCTTCAGGCAGCTGTCGCTGCGCGGAAAAACGGGGGGATTTTGCCCCGGATCGTTCAGGCCAATATTGCCTTTCCGGCCAAGGAGGACGGCAGCTTAACGCCTTCGCTGGCAGCTCTGCAACAGGCTTATCTGGATTATGGGATCACCGAATACACCGTCGTTGAAAAGAATGGGGTAAAGATCGGTATTTTTGGCCTGATTGGAAACGATGCGGCATCCAACGCACCGAAAGCCGAAGTGGAATTCACCGATCCGGTCGCGAACGCCGAACGGATCGTTTCGGTCCTGAAAAACCAGGAAAAAGTTGATTTAATTGTCTGCTTATCCCATTCCGGGATCTGGGAAAAGGCATCCGAATCTGAAGACCAGATCCTGGCAAAAAAAGTTCCCGATATTGATGTGATTATCAGTGGCCATACCCACACCAAACTTGAAGAATCGATCATCGAAGGTAAGACGCTCATTTGTTCCGCCGGAGACAGCTGCAAGTACCTCGGTGTTTTGCAAATTTCTCAAAAATCCGGTTCTTCAGACTGGGGACTTGTCGATTACCGTCTGCCGGCAATCGATGAAAGACTGCCTGAGGATCCGCGGATTGCCGGTATTGTAAGTCAGTTCAAACAACAGGTTCAGGACAAATTCTTTGCTCCGTTTCAGTTAAATTATGATCAAATATTGGCAGAATCTCCCTATAACTTCCGGAAGGTCAACGACATATTGAATACGCATCAGGAAGATCCATTGGCCAACCTGATTTCTGATGCCTACGTTTATGCTGTGAAAAAGGCGGAAGGTTCCGGCTATGTTCCGGTGGATGTCGCAGTTGTACCTGCCGGGACGATCAGAGGTACCTTTTTTAAGGGCGCGATCACGGCCGCCGACGCCTTCAGCGTAAGCTCCCTCGGGATCGGTCCGGATAATATTCCGGGGTATCCGCTGGTTTCTGTCTATTTAACCGGCAAGGAATTAAAGACCCTATGCGAAGTAGATGCCTCGATCTCGCCGATGATGGCTGAAGCCCAATTGTTCATGTCAGGTATTAATTTCACGTATAATCCGAACCGGATGATATTCAATAAGGTCACTGACGCCGTGTTGCAGAAGCCGGACGAATCTATTGAAGAGATTGACGATACCAAATTATACAGGGTAGTTGCCGGTTTGTATTCTGCTCAGATGCTTTCAATCGTCGGCGATAAATCTTATGGTCTATTATCGATTGTGCCGAAAACAGAAGAAGGTACGCCGGTTACAGATTTTGAAGCCCAGATCGTCAAAGACACAGCCGGAAATAATGCCGAAGTCAAAGAATGGCAGGCCCTCGCCTTATATCTTCAGTCCTTTGCTAAAGTCGGCGGAGTTCCAACGATCTCCGATGATTACGGCATGATACTTGGAAGAAAAGTGGTAGACAACAGCCATCATCCAATATCCCTGCTCGCCAATCCGAACAAAATAACCCTGACGGTCTATACTGTTGTTCTTGTTATAGCACTGATTATTTTTGTGATTTACAGGATAGTTACCCGCCGCAGACGCTTGGCTCGAATCAACCAGAAATCTGTCTAAATGCAGTTTTTCTGTATGAAAATATGAAAACATGCAGAATCTTAGCCAGAAAGATTTCTGGCTTTTATTTACTATTTTTTATTAAGCGAAAAAGTAAGCTGCAATTGTAAGCAGGAATTTGCCGGGGTCTCCAAGAACTAACATAACAGCATACTTGAGAAATTGTATTGGCTGCAAACAGCCTGCTTGCTGCGGTGTTTACATGGCTGATAAGCGACGAACGATTGATGTTTTGGTGTTATCAGGGTGAGGTGTGAAAAATGGCGAAAACCATCCGTTTTGTGCATTGTGCCGGATTTCAATTTGACAGCCGTTCTTGGGAAAGACCGGCTTGCTGGACAGCAATGCGCAATCAGGACTTATGGCATACCTTCGAGGCCGTCCTGACGCTTTGCCAAAAAGAAAAAGTGGATTTTCTGTTCGTGACAGGGGATTTATTCGACCAAGAGAATGCGCGTAAAGAAACGGTCGAACGTGTTTACAGGTCATTCTCCGGCTTGAAGGACACCCGTGTCTTTATCACGCCTGGGGATCAGGATCCTTTGGTCATCTCTTCGGCCTACCGTTTTGCTGAATGGCCCGATAATGTTCATATCTTTGCGGGGGGCGTCAGTCATATTGAAATTCCGGCCAAAGGGACTGTCATTTATGGCTCGGGATGGACGAATTACCGTCAGGAGCTGATTGATCTGGGGATGATTCAGCCTGTCTTACACAACGCACCTATTCAGATGATGCTGCTCCATGCAGAGATAGCGTCCCCCAAAAATACGGATAGGTTTATTCCTCTGGAGCCAGAGGCGATCACAGCAAGTGGTTTAACCTATCTGGCGTTAGGGCATCAGCAGACATTCAGTGGGCTGCATCAGATCGGGGATACTTTCTGGGCAGATTGCGGATCCCCTGAAGCCAGGAGTTTTCAAGACAGCGGGCCGCATGGCGTACTTTTCGGAGAAACAGACGGGAAATTGACACAGGTTGATTTTGTGGAACTTGGCAGACGGAACTACATTGAAAAGTTCTGGCCGCAGGCGGCTGAACCCAAAGAGATTGCTAGCGGGCTTTTAGCGGATACAACGAAAGAAGAACGGCAAAGAGATTTGTTCCGGATTGTTCTGTCTGGGCCATACCCGGATCCGGAAAGTACAGTCCAGACTTTGCATCAGCTTCTCTCCGAAGACTTCAGCTACTTTGAGGTTTACCATACATCCCAGTCTGGTCCGGCTCTTTGTGCCGATGGCAATGTTGTAAGACGCCAAACCAGCAGCTTCCCGGATTTAACCGAAGTATTCAGGAGAGGGATCCAAAAACGCCTTTCTTCAGAGAACCGGTCTGAGGAACAGCGGCGTTGGGAATTGGTTCAGAAAATTGGATTGGCTGCAATCAGTCAGGGACGGGAAGATTATGAGGATTGATAAGATCGGGCTGCAGGGGCATCCGCTGCTCGGGGATACGGAGTGGTCCTTACCCGGGGATTTTACGGTGCTGTATTTGAAGGAACCCGAACTGGCAAAAGCTTTGTATCAATTACTGCAGGAATACTATGACGACCGGGTAGCGGCAGTACCGTCAGACAAGCAGAAAAGACAAGGATTGGCAGAAATCCTGCTTTCCGGGGAACAAACAGGTTTGAATATGACTTTTGAGGCAATCCGGCAGGGCGGCTTTATTGTCTGGCCGGATACCAATAAGCATGGTTTGTACCGAAGGGTCTCCAATCTCCAGCAGATCGGAAATGAAGAGCTTTCCCTGGCACGGGTGCATGACGCCCTGGCCAGAGCAAAGGAACGCGTCGAAGAACAGGCGGATGGAATGGCTCAGGTTAAAGCAGAGTATGATGCGTTAAGAAGGGATTGGGAAGAAGCAAGCCACCGGCAGGAGGAACAGCGCTTTCTGCAAATCGAAATCAAGAACCTGCAGGCTGAACAGCATCTTATGACGGAGAAAATTGCTGTGATGGAAAAAATTCAGCAGCGGCTTGTTATCCTGAAAGAGAACCTTGATTACCGTGAATTGCGCCGTCTGCAGGGTGAACTTGCTAGCCTCGAAGAACTGCGTAGGGATACCGGGGTTCGATTGGCGGCCGTTGTTCAGGATAAACAGGTTGATTGGGACATGATTGAAGGTTTGCGGGAAGAGTGTTATGCTTGGGCCTTGATTCAAAAAGAGGTGGAACAGGGTGAAGCTTTGATCACCCGGCAGACTCAGGCCATCAACGAGCTTCAGGATTCGCTAAGATCATCCGGCTATCGGCAACTGCCGAAAAATGAGGAGCAGCACTTACGCAGCACTGAAGAAGAGCTTCGTGCCGCGCAGAAGGAACTTGAAAGCTTTGCCGGTTTAGCTGATATCGTGAAGGAACTGGAAGGGTCCCTTTATGAAGAAAAAGCCAAACTCAAAAAATATGCGCTGATTGCCGGTGTGACTGACAAAGACCAACGCTCACTTGCCCGATCATATGCACGTCTGAAAAAATGGCAGGACTCTGTACTCGGACGCATGATTGACCGGAGGGTCATCCGGCGGTCCGGGGCAGGCAGCATCGAAGACCGATTGGCTTCGAGTCTGACAAAGCTTCTGCAAAAATATCAGGCTGCAGACTATCAAGAATTCATGCGGCAGATTGAAGCGTACCAGAATCAGAAACAGGCCGCAGACCGGCTTCAGACGGATTATAACCTGGTCAGAAAACAGGTTAAAAGGGAAAAAGAACTGCACAGGATCATCCTGTCCCGCAGTCAGCGGCTGCAAAAAGCTTTTTCGATAGTCAAGGCTTCCGATTTTTCGTCCTGGAAAAGCGGTTGGGACGAGTACCGGCAGAAAAACAGCCATAGTGCGGAAATGCTTCAGACGCTGCAGACACAGACAGGACAACAGCAGAAAACAGAACAGAAACTGCAGGAATATGCGTCACAGCTGCGCGAAAAATTACAGAACCGAATCTCGGCCGATGCCGATATTGACGAGGTCCTTGAGGCGGTGCTGCTGATTGCGCGTGAACTGCGGATCAAAGAAGAAACTGAAAAAGAATATGATTTACTGAAAAAACAGTATGATATCGCCTTAAATAAGCGGAATCTGGATCAACTGTCCAGAACTTTGGAACCGCTTGCCGAACTGGAACGTGAAGCATGTCTGCCGGAAGAAGAAAGGCTGGCCGCCCTGGTGGCTTCCCGCCAGGCGCTTTCAGAGAAAAACAGCCGGCTTCAGAAGATCCGTAAAGACCTTCAGGACAGTCAGGCTGTGAAAATTGACCATGACCTGGAGAAAAAACTCGGGAGCGTAAAACAGCAATGGCAGGCCTATCAGGAATTACAGCATACCCTTGATGATACGGCGGAACTGCTTGAAGCCTCGCTGCAAAAATGGCAGGCCGAGAACGGCATTGTTCTAAAGATTAAAGCACAGCGGTTTTTGAGGCGGGCATTTTCGTTGAACCTATCGGATAAAAAAGAAATGATGATGGCCGAAGCCTATTCGTATTATTTTGCTTACCGTCTGGCCCTTGCTGAAGCCGCTCTTGAGGACAGCAGCATTGAGATTCCTCTGTTCTTTCTGGCCGGATCAATGAACGGAACCGAGGGATTTTGGAAGAAAGCACTGGCTTATCTGCAGGAACTATCACACTTGCGTCAGGTTATTTTTTGTACGGCGGATACCAGACTACGGAAAATAGCCGATGAGCTCTACAGTAAAGCCTGATCTTCTTACCAGTAACTTGTTAACTCTAAAATGCATGTAACTAGCAATATCAAACATCGAGGCAAATAACAGGGAGGCAGCTTGAATAAATTAGCAGATTTAGTAGATAAATCAAAAGATATTCAGGAGAACCCGTCAGAGATTGCTGTGTTATTATTGGCCTGGTATGACCAAAATAAAAGGGATCTGCCCTGGAGAAGAACAAACGATCCCTATGCGGTTTGGTTATCGGAAATCATGCTTCAGCAAACACGGGTCGATACGGTTATAGATTATTACCTGAGGTTCCTGGAACGGTTCCCGGATATTGACAGTCTGGCTGACGCGGGCGAGGGGGACGTTTTAGCCTTATGGAAAGGTCTTGGTTATTACCGTCGGGCCAGGAACCTTCATCAGGCTGCCATCGTGGTACACGACAAGTACAGTGGGAATTTTCCGCGCACTTATCCTGAAATCCGCGCTTTGCCAGGAATCGGTGACTATACGGCTGGGGCTATTGCAAGCATCGCCTACAATCTGCCTTATCCGGCTGTTGATGGGAATGTTCTGCGGGTTATAACCCGTCTGCTTGGACTTGAAGCTGACATCAGCCAGCAAAAAACGCTAAAGCAAATTGCTGAAATGATTAGAGAAATGATTCCCAAAGATAGGGCGGGCGAATTTACCCAGGCGCTGATGGAACTTGGCGCAATGTGCTGTACACCCAATACTCCCGGTTGCCGGGACTGTCCCTGGCGTACCGTCTGTACGGCCCATCGTACGCACAGGGAGACTGTCCTGCCAGTTAAGAAGAAAGCAAAAAAAGCAACCTGCTTCAATTACTGGACGGCGCTTGTCTGTAACGACGGGGATATTCTAATGGAGTACCGTAGCAATACACAGCTGCTCGGCAACATGTGGGGACTGCCGCTCGTAAACAAGGAATCCGGTCCTTCTGCGGAAGAACTGTACCGTCGCGACTGGGAGTTAGATCTCCGACTTATTAAACACTTGGGCAGCGTTCGGCATGTTTTCACACATCAGGTCTGGCAAATGGATGTCATTTTGTTCTCGCTCAAGCCGGACTCGGAGGTAAAATCAGGGCTTGCCTGGATTTCCCGGGAGAAACTGAAGGACCTGCCGATTCCGAAGGCATTTCAAAAAGCCCTTCAGCTTATGCACAGTAAAGGTCATACAATGTAAAAATTCCTGCACATACAGGAATTTTCTTTTTCCGGAAGCAGGAATGCAGATAATTGGTTCCATAGAATATGTCTTTTATGATATAATAATCAGCTGTATAACCTTCATAAAGTATTGAATCTAACATACTGGAGAGAGAAAAGTGGAACTACAAGGCGTCTATAATCAACTGGGGATTTTGTTCTTAACGATTTTACTGGGTTATGTCCTGGCCAAGGTGAAGGTTATCCCACCGGCAGCGACTCAGGTTTTTTCTAAATTTGTTCTGACCATTGCACTTCCGGCCTTGATCCTGTCCGGGATGAGAGTTTCTTTTACTACGGAGAGGTTGCATACGGCACTTTTTGTTTTCTTGCTTACGATACCCTGTTACGGTCTTGCCTTTCTCGTCGGGAAACTGACAGCGAAGATCCTGACCAAAGATCGGACCAGAGAAGCCATCTTTAATTTTGGAATTGTTTTTGCAAATACAGGCTTTTTAGGCTTTCCGATATTTCAGGCGCTCTATGGCAAAGAAGCAATATTTTATGCTGCGATCTACAATATTATGTTCAACTTGTTGTTGTATACACTTGGTATAAAAATCATGAATACGGATAAAACCGGGCATCCTACAAGGCTAAACCTGGAAAAGGTTATTAATCCGGGCGTGGGTGCGAGTATCATCGGGTTCATTCTGTTTATCACCGCTGTTCCGCTGCCCGAATTTATGACCGGCACGATCGATGCGATCGGAAATACCTGTGTTCCTCTGTCAATGCTGACCATCGGGGCGACATTAAGTGAACTGCCGCTTCAAAAGATGTTCAGCGATATCGGCATTTATATCCTGTCGGTCGTCAGATTGCTTGTGATGCCGTTATTAACCCTGGTTATGGTCAAATATATCTTTCAGATTGATCAGATGTGGCTGATTGCTATCCCGGTCATCATGGCCGGTATGCCTATTGCGACCAATACGGTTTTAATGGCGATTGAATATAAAAATGATGCACATCTGGCATCGCAGACGGTGCTGATTTCAACCTTGCTTAGCTGTTTATCGATTCCATTGCTGATATTTGTGCTGTCCCATTTTTAACAGCGTCCCATTTATAATGTATAGAATAGCCATAATTTGGATAAAATGTTCCTATATCATGTAAGGGAGGATCCGTATGGGCGACAAGAATCCAAAAAATATTAAGAAACAAAAAAAGAAAAGAACGGAAAAGAAACCAGAAGCGCTTAATCCAGAAAATAATCTGTAAAATTTGTAACGATAAAACTCAATATTTCTGCATTGTTTTTAACAATACCAGAGTCTCCAAATTAATGTTTGGACTCTGGTATTTTTTTATCCAGACTCATCCGTGGTATATCATTCACAAATTTTTGCGGGTACATTCGTTGTGGTTCTATCCAACATCATGTAAAATGGTATTTATCAGAAAAACGCATCGACATGATTTTCAAACTGTTTCATGAGGTGATTGGATGGAAGACTTTCAGGAAAAACGGAAGTTTTTTCGCGTCGATTTGATCCATGATATTCCAGCCACAGCGAAGATTTCCTCGATTAACAACCGGAAGGTCGAAGTGGAGAAAACATTTCCGATTACGATCCTGGATTTGAGCACAGGCGGGATATATGCTTTTATCCCAGTGGATATTCCGGTTAATATTGTCATCATCGATATCATGTTCACGTTTGAAAATGAAGAATTTTCATTTAATGCGCTGATTATTCGCAAGACCCCCAAAGATGACGGCTTTGAATACGGGATGAAATTCCTTTTTCATTCCCAGAAAGATGAAAGCCGGATCACCCGATGTCTGAATCAATATAAAATCAAGCATACCCGCTTTATGAAGATCCAGCTTGATTTACGCAAACAGAAATACATCGGATGCTTTGTCAAGGGCCTGGAGCTGATTGAAGAGCCGGCTTATCTGATTACGAGCCGCCGGATCGTTGTTGCCACAAATAAGGCGGCACAGGACAGCGGTGTCAAACTTGGCGAGCGCTGTTATTCCACGGTTGCCAAACGGCATCGCGCCTGTCCGTTTTGCCTGCTGGAAGATGCCAAAAAAGCGGATCATCTTCTTGAGACAAATGCCGTTATCCGGGAACAAAGCTGTAAGGCCCGCTGGCTGTACCTCGAGGATCATTACATGATCCACTATTTTACGCGAAAGGAAGGGTTGAAAGATGAATGAAAAGGTGAGGGATATTGCCGAGAGAATTAAAGGCTTAAGATTACTTACCGGTTGGGCCGAAGAAGAGGCTGCACGTAAAATCGGACTTCCTGTTCAAGAATATCTGAAGTATGAAAAAGGCGAAGATGATATTCCGATCAGTATTCTCTATGAAATTGCCGATTGTTATCAGGTTGATTTAACGGATGTTCTTACCGGCGTCTCGCCCAAACTGCATGATGTCTGCTTCATCAAAAAGGGGCAGGGACTCAAAGTTGAACGTTATGACCAGTATGATTTCCAGAGTCTGGCTTATCAGTACGTTAACAGAAAAATTGAACCGCTGCTGGTGACCCTGGATGCAGAAAATAGTCCTGAACTTGTTTCCCATCACGGACAGGAATTTAACTTCTGTCTGGAAGGCAAGATGAAAGTCATGATCGGCAGTATGGAATATGTACTGGATCCGGGAGACTCTCTGTATTTTAATTCCTTGATTCCACATAAAATGCTGGCCCTCGAAAAAAGATCAGCAAAATTTTTAACCGTCATACTTTTATAAAGGATGTGAACAGATGAACCTCGCTTCAAGATATATCGGGAAAACCGATTTTGATTCTTATGAAGATTTTTGTGCGAATTATCAAGTGAAAGTACCTGACAATTTCAATTTTGCGTATGATATCGTCGATGAATATGCCCGTCTGGAACCGGAGCGTCCAGCGCTGGTCTGGTGCGACGACCACGGTAATGAACGGATCTTTACCTTTACCGACCTGAAAAAATACTCGGATAAAACGGCGAACATGTTAAGCGAAGCCGGGATCGGCAAAGGCGACAAAGTCATGCTGATCCTGAGAAGGCGTTATGAAGTGTACATAGCGATTCTGGCTCTGGCCAAAATCGGCGCGATCTATATTCCTTCTTCCAATCAGCTTACGCAGAAGGATATTATTTATCGAAATAATGCCGCATCGATTAAAGCGATCATCGCCTATCATGATCCGGTAATTCTCGACCATGTCGAAGCTTCCAGGGAAGAATCGTCAACGCTCGAAACGCTGTTTCTGGTTGGGGCTAAGCGTCCGGGCTGGGTTGATTTTGACAGCAGCCTGGAGGCCGCTTCCGAAAACTGGGTCCGGCCGACAGGTGCTGACGCTACAACGAATGACGACACAATGATCATCTATTTCACGTCAGGGACCACGAGCATGCCCAAAATGGCCATTCAGAGCTTCACCTATCCGCTTGGTCATATTGTGACGGCCAAATACTGGCAGCGCGTCGTGGACGGCGGGCTTCACCTGACGGTTTCCGATTCCGGCTGGGCTAAATTTGGCTGGGGGAAAATTTACGGCCAGTGGATTTGCGGCGCGGTGCAGTTTGTCTATGATATGGACAAGTTTATCCCTGAAAAGCTTTTGGAAATGATGCGAAAATATAAGTTATCCACGTTTTGCGCACCGCCGACAATTTATCGTTTCCTGCTTGAACACAATCTCGAAAAATATAACCTGTCCTCGATTGTTCACTGCTCCACAGCCGGAGAACCTTTAAATCCGGATGTCTTTAACCGTTTTAAAAGCATTACCGGCTTAAGCATCTTAAACGGATTTGGCCAGAGCGAGACGACCGTGCTGGTTGCCAACTTTGAATGGCTGGATATTTATCCAGGAGCGATGGGCAAACCGAATCCAGCCTACAAGATTGATGTGGTCGATGAAAACGGAGTTCCATGCCCTCCGGGAGTCGAAGGAGAACTGGTCATCCGCGAGGCTGATTCCAATAAGCCTGCCGGATTGTTCTGCGGGTACTACATGGATGAAACTGCTACCCATAAAGTGTGGTATGACGATACGTACCACACAGGGGATATGGCCTACTGGGATGAACACGGCTTTTTATGGTTTGTCGGCCGCAATGACGATGTCATTAAGGCTTCCGGCTACAGGATCAGTCCTTTTGAAGTTGAAAGTGCGCTGATCGAACATCCAGCTGTCGTGGAGTGTGCTGTTACCGGCGCGCCGGATGCTGTTAGGGGAACGGTCGTCAAAGCGACTGTTGTGCTGGCCAAAGGCTATACGGCCTCCGAATCTTTAAAAAAAGAGATCCAGGACTATGTTAAAAAGGTGACGGCTCCGTATAAATACCCGAGAATCCTCGAATTTGTCGACGAACTGCCGAAGACGATCGGCGGCAAGATCAAACGCGCCCAGATCCGGCGTGAAGACACGGAAAAGTTTCAGGATAAAGAATAACTTTAACATATACCCATCAATCATTGAATATTGTCAGATACACCCCACGATGATCGTGGGGTGATTTTATGCCTTGAAAAGTGGTTGGATTTTCATGTAAAATGAACCATAAATAATTATCATGACGAATGTTAATTTGAAAGTAACGCTGGATCTATGTTGTTGCTAAAGAAAGGATAAACTGATGTTTCCGAGCGATTTAAACTATAGAATGCCTGCGGAATGGGCGAGACACGAACGGACATTTATTTCCTGGCCGGTCCGGTCATCGATGTGCCATCCGGAAAATTACGAGGCTGTCTGTGAGGGTTATGCCGACATTATTCGAGCCATCGGGGAATTTGAACCCGTCACTGTATTGATAAACCCCGACGAACGATCCCTGCTCGAAGGCCGCTTTCGAAACAGGCCGATCGAGCTTCTGCCGCTGGCGCACAATGATGCCTGGCTTCGGGATAACGGGCCGACGTTTATTGTCAATGATCAGGGAGATATAGCCGGCATTAACTGGCACTTCAATGCCTGGGGCGGCAAATATCCGGACTGGGATCTGGACAATCAGGTCGCACCGCAAATATTGAAGCACCTCGGACTGAGTCCGTTTGATGCGCCGCTGATTATGGAAGGCGGCTCGCTGCACGTGGACGGAGAAGGTACACTCTTGACAACGGCCGAATGCCTGCTTCATCCGAACCGCAACCCCGATCTTTCCCAGGAGCGGATTACGGAACTATTGAAGAAATATTTGAGTATCCACAAAGTTATCTGGCTGGGAAAAGGCTTATATGGAGATGAAACGGACGGACATGTCGATAATATCGCCTGTTTTGCGTCGCCTGGCAAAATCCTGATTCAGGTCTGTGATGACCCTTGCGATCCGAATTATGCGATTACCCGGGAAAACCTCGCAGTGTTAAACCGGGAAACGGACGCCAGAGGAAGAACCCTTGAAATCATCCCAATACAGCAGCCTCCCGCCGTATTTGCTGACGGTAAACGGCTGACGCTGAGTTATTTGAACTTTTACTTTGTCAACGGCGGAATCATTTTACCTGTATTTGGCGGCCAGGCTGCCGAAACAGATGCCCAGGCTATTCGGACCCTGAGCCGGATATTTCCGGAAAGACGGATCCGTACCGTTAATGGAATGGCCATTATTGGGGAAGGCGGCAATGTTCACTGTACCACCCAGCAGATGCCTGCTGTAAACCGTTGAAGGTGATGTATGAATTGCCCGACAATATATACGAAAATTTGAAAAATATAAATAAAGAGAAGAGCGTAACAGATACATCTTTATATGCTGCGCTCTTCTGCGTTGTGGTTTTTTTCTGCATCATGTAAAATAGAAAATGCATACAAATTAACAAAATAGTAGAAACACCTGTAAGATCAGGTTCAGAACACACCGAAATCAGGCAGTTGGGAAGGAATATTAACGATGAGAAACGTCAAAGTGGCAGCAACCCAGATGCGCTGCACCAGTAACGTTGAAGAAAATATTGCCGGGGCGGAGACACTGGTCAGGGAGGCAGCAGCCCGGGGAGCGCAGATCATCTTGTTGCAGGAGCTGTTCGAAACCCCGTATTTCTGTCAGAAAGAAAAATCAGATTTTTACGTTTATGCTGCTGAGCTAGAAAACAATCTAGCAGTCAGACATTTCCAGAAAATTGCCAGAGAGCTGGAAATCGTCCTGCCGATCAGTTTCTATGAGAAGAAAAACTACGCGCGCTATAATACGATTGCCGTGATCGATGCCGATGGTGAGATCCTCGGCAAATACAGAAAGAGTCATATCCCCGACGGACCGGGCTATGAGGAGAAATTTTATTTCAACCCCGGTGACACAGGGTTTAAAGTCTGGCAGACGCGCTACGCCAAGATTGGGGTCGGCATCTGCTGGGATCAATGGTACCCGGAAGCTGCCCGCTGCATGACCCTGATGGGGGCGGAGATCCTGTTATATCCGACAGCCATCGGTTCAGAACCGCTGGATCAGACGATTGATTCCAAAGACCACTGGCAGGCCTGCATGCTTGGCCATGCTGCCGCGAACCTGATCCCCGTGGTCGCATCCAACCGGATCGGCGTCGAGGAAGAGGATGATTCCAGGATTACCTTTTACGGTTCCTCTTTTATTGCCGGACCGCTTGGCAACAAGGTTGCGGAAGCAGGGCGTACGGAAGAAACTGTACTGGTGGCCGAGTTCGACCTTGATCAGCTTGAGGTTCAGCGCCTGGAGTGGGGGATATTCCGCGACCGCCGGCCTGATTTATACGGAATCATTACTTCCTATGACGGCGAACGCGTAGACTGAGTCTACTAGGTAACTTCAATTTAATATCCATTGTTTGAATATTCATACATTAATTGATGATTCATACATTTATTGACAGATTTCGTGTATTTTACTATAATTGAATCAAAATCATACGATCCATTGGCAAACCTGTTGAAAAGCAGGGACGCAAAGCTACGAGTCTAAGTGCTGAAGCATATTGACAGTCGGGTTGCACACAGAAGATGAAGACCGCGGCTGCTTTGGCCGCGATTTTTTTTTCTGAGGAGGGGATTTAATGTGACAGCGGATTCGATCATCGCTGGGAGTATTTCGATTACCTTGGTCTTGTTGATATCTTACGGCTTTTTATATTTCTCCGAAAAAAAGCACTATTTCCTGGCATGGAGCCTTTCTATTGTAATGATGATGGTTACCTACCTTTCCAGAATTGCATTGCTGGAAACCGGCAGCCAGTCCCCGGTGCTTCTAATTATCAACTATGCCTCTTCAATCGCAGGCTACTGGTTGGTGTTCAAGGGTACGCAGCTATTTTTTAAGAAAAGCTATCCGGTGTTCTGGGATATCAGCGCAGGCTTTTTGATCCTTACTTTTATATGTATTACGGTCCAGGGACTCCCGACAACCGCTCTTTTCCTTCTGTCCATTGCCTGCATTATCGCACTATTATCCAAAGCAGCTATTACATGCTTAAAAGCAAAAACACCGCAAGGCCCGATCAGAATAATGCTTGGCTATACCTATATTTTTTGGGCCTTAGCGATTTTATTCTACCCGCTGTGCAAATTACTGAAGGTCATTGCATTACCTATCGGCTATTTAGTTGCCGGTGTCGTTGGTCTGCTTGCTTATCTCAATATGCAGGCCCTGTACTTCCAAAGCATCCGGGAAGAGCTCGAAAGCAAAGAAGCTAATATCAGGAAACTTGTCATTCATGACAAATTAACCGGTGCCTACTGCCGTGCTTATTTTGAGAATACGTTGGAAAATTTCTTAGATAAAGCCCTCATGCCTGCAACATTGGCCATGGGGGATTTTAATGGTCTGAAACTGATCAACGACACCTTTGGTCATGAAAAAGGGGACGAATTGCTTGCTGACGGAGTCAGAATCATGCAAGAGACGATTGGCACTGAGAATGTGATTATCCGATGGGGCGGGGATGAGTTTATCATTATCATGCCTGGTGTACCGCTTGATCAGGCCGGCGTGCTTTTAAACAGTGTCAAGAGCAATTTGAAAATATCCCGCTCGCAAACGGTACCCATAGATATTTCATTTGGCCTGACGCTTTATGAGGACAGGGAACAGCCCCTGGCAAAAATGATCAGTCAGGCTGAGGAAAAAATGTATAGCAACAAACTGAATGAAAGCAAGAAAACCCGTCTCTCCATCATCGAGTTCCTGGAAAAACTGCTCTGGGAAAAAGATTATCAGACGGAAGCCCATGTCATGAGGCTGAAAAGTCTTGTCAGTAAATTTGGCAGTCAGATCGGCTTATCTGCAAGGGAAATCGTCGAACTGGTCCAGGTTGCGATGCTGCATGATATTGGCAAGATTGGCGTTCCGGGGGAAATCTTAAAAAAGCAAGGTGACTTGACCCCGGAAGAATGGAGCATCATGAAAAAACATTCTGAAATCGGCTATCGGATTACGCAGTCTTCCAGGGAATTAGCGCATGTCTCGGAAGCCGTTCTCGGTCATCATGAATGGTGGAATGGGAAAGGTTACCCGCAGGGGCTGAAAGAAGATGAAATTCCGCTGTTCTCGAGGATTGTATCGATTGTGGATTCCTACGATGTGATCACGCATGAAAGGCCTTATAAACGGGCCATGGATCCCTATAGTGCACTTGTTGAAATCAATAAGTGCGCCGGCAAACAATTCGATCCGTATTTGGTCACTGTTTTTAACAAGATTATGCAGGAATCCCTTGTTGTAAATGATCGGTAGCCGTACAAAGAAAATATATAACATATTGAACATTAAAGGATATAAGAGGACATAATAAGATAAAAAAAGAATTGCATAATGGATAAGGAAAATAGAGAGCAGGAATATTTAGAAAGGAAAAGATAATAGCAGTTATTTTGATCTTACTAAAGATATTTTAGATAAATGATAGCGTATGTATATAACGTTTACCAAAAAAATTATTTGGAGGAAAACAACATGATTTTAACGACGACACCGTCCGTAGAAGGACGCAGGATCACCGAATACTATGGGGTGATTACCGGAGAAGCCATTATGGGGGCTAATATTGTCCGCGATATTTTTGCGAGTATCACCGATGTGATCGGCGGCCGTTCCGGGACGTATGAAGGGAAACTGCAGGAAGCCCGCAATATTGCGTTGAGAGAAATGGAAGACCGGGCGTTCCAGATGGGCGCCAACGCCGTAGTCGGCATCGACCTGGATTATGAAGTTATCGGAGCCAACGGCAGTATGCTGATGGTCAGCGCTTCCGGAACCGCCGTAAGAGTGGAATAGTTCCCAGGAGATTCCAAAGATACCCGCAAGTCTCGTACAAGCGGGTATCTTTTTACCAGGTTAAGAGTATTTTTTATAGATGAAAAAGATGCAAGCAAGATAAAAATAGGGGCAGTGATAGATGAACGCTAAAGATGATGAGAAAAAGAAATGTCTAATCATTCATGGGTTTGGTGGCGGGGTACACGAAGTGAAGCCTTTGGCCGAATATTTGACTGCTCTTGGTTATGATGTTATTTGTCCTATATTAAAAGGCCATTCAACAACCAGACATGAAATGGAAAAAGCAACTTACATGGACTGGATAGATTCTGCTGAACGTGAACTTTTAAGATTAAAAGAAATTGGGGATGAAATTCTGCTGATAGGGTTCTCCATGGGAGGGCTGATTGCATTTAATCTTGCTTGTAAACATGATATTAAGGCCATTGTGACAATCAATACTCCTATCTTTTATTGGAATATATACCAAGTGTTTCGTAATATTGCGGATGACATCAAGAACAAGAAGCCTAATCATATCAAGAGATATTTACAAGCAAAAAAGATCTCACCATTTTTAGCTATGATTCAATTCTTGTTATTATTGCACCAAACAAAGCCAAAATTAAAGAAAATAAACTGTCCTATCCTAATTATTCAGGCTGAAGATGATGATACTGTAAGAAGAAAGAGTGTGGATTATATCAATAAACATGTGTCTTCGGACAGAAAAAAGATTCGTTATTTCCCCAAAGGTGGTCATTTGATCCTTCTAAGTCCGACGGCGGAACAGGTGATGCTATGTGTTGAAGATTTTTTACAAATGTGATTGCAAAATGGTCCTATGATGCACTTTTCTTATAACCATTAAATAAATAATAGCGGAACAGTAGTCCTAGCGTAATCCCAAACACAATTGAACCGATCATTTCTGAATAATAATCATTGATAGGTCTATGCGGAATAAGGTTACGCCCTTCAATAAGCCACATGAAAATGACTTCTAATGTTAACCAGTTTAATAAACTAATGCCGATACTTTTGAATATAAAATAGTCATGATCTAAGAATTTAAGTGCGTAGTAAAAAACAAGAGATAATACACAACCTAATAGGATGGAGTATATCGCTCCGAGAATAACATTAGGCCTGTCCAGTGTTATCATAAAGCTAGTGAGCTGATATACACTATACTTGGCAAATCCAAAAGTCATTAGGACCCTTGTAACGATTTCATAGGGAATCGTGGATAAAGCTCCTAAGAGCATAGCTAAAGTTGGTTTATCGTATTTCATCGTTCGCACTACCTCTATACATAAATGTTTGAGATTAGTATTCCCAATATAAACAATTTTACAAGTATTTTCTGCAATATGCAGTTGTTGATTACATGTTAGATGATCCGGAAAAAGAAGAAACCCTAAAGTACCGGCATCTTATTATATTTCAAAAAGGTAACGGCTATGTGGTTGCGAAAATTGATCCTATGATGAGTTTTAAATGAATGATGGAGGCCCATGCCCGCTGCAAACGGGGCAGGGCTTTTATTTTTGTACTGTTATGGATCAATTATAAACTTCGACAAAACATCCTAATATTCGATAAAGGAATATGGCGCTATTTGAAGAATTTTCCTTATAATTGATCAAGCTGAAGGGAATTCATCAAAACGAATGGAAACTTTAATAGGACTACTTTCAGTAAGACAAATGGTAACTTTTTTATTATGAAAGGGGTTTTTTTAGATGAACTATGAAGGTATTGCTAATTTGGTTCATAAATGTGTCAAAAATCCCAAATTGCTAACCCAGGCTGACCATCAGGGTGAGAAGACCGCAAAACCCATTGAGTTTTGTGTTATTCAGAATGTTTTTTCCCGGTGTGAAGTATCCGGGGGTATTGTCTCAATTGAAGTAAGCCCTCTTATTCAGTGGTCATAGAATAAATGAATTTTCAGCTTGATCAAAACATCTTTGCAGAAATTGATAGGATTATGGAAGCAACAAAACTTAGTGCTGAAATGTGTCAAATGATTCAAAATTCGTTGAATGCAGACAGTAGTACGGGTGAATTATTTAAATGGGCCTATTTAGCCACTATGAGTTGCGAGTGTACAGGAGGAAAGCCAGAAACTGCGCTGCCGGGAGCAATTGCGATGGAGTTTTTTGCCTTGGCAGCGGATATTTTTGACGATATTCAAGATCAGGATCATGATGACCTGCCCTGGCGAAAAATTTCGGAAGCGAAAGCCATAAGCCTGGCAAATTGTCTTTTAATGTTAAGCGATGAGGCAATTAGCGAAATTCAGGATGACAGGATTTATAGAGAAATCAGTAAGACTATACACCGCGCTGGGGTAATTGCCAGTGATGGTCAGTTTAGGGAGTTCCTTTATGCTGATTGTGATCAGATTTCTCTTGAGCAATACTTTGAAATAGTTAAGCGAAAGTCAGGAAGTTTAACTTCCTGTGCGTGTGAAATAGGAGCGATCCTGGGAGGGGCTTCGGATTCTATTAAAGAGTTGTTAGCAGAGTTTGGCCAAAACTTTGGGATCATGAACCAAATCCGCAACGATTTAAATGACTTTCTGGATTTTCAGAAAAAACATGATTTTACAAATAATATAAAGACCTTACCCTATGTTTACCTTTTACACACAGTAAAAGAAGTGGGTCAGTTCCATCTGCGAAAAAAGGGAAAAGGCTACCGGTCGCAACAATTATTGGATAATGAAAAAGAATTGCTGAAAAGAACTTCTGACGAAGAAGGGGTTAGTCAATATTGTACCGTCATGTTTGAAATTTATCGCCATATTGCTGATGAAATCCTTGAAAGGCTTCCCGTTCCAGAAAAACAAAAGGAGAAGATGAAAAAACTTGTGGGAGAAATTTTTTAATCGGCATATCTATTATTTGGCAAGTGTGATTTTCATTGTGCTAGGATTTGTTTACTTTGTTGCTTGTCTGGATCGGCCATATATAGGTGTTGATCTAAAAAACGTAAACAGCCACTGGCTGGTGGTAACATGCGATTCTATTGGCGAAGCATATCAATCCGGGATAGAGTTGGGGGATGAAATCCTCAAAATTGACGGTAAAGATCCTAGTAAAAACCTCATTGTTCAAAAATGGAACCTACTAGAAGATGCTACAACAATCGAATTCCTCAGTCCGGGACAAATAACTTCCAAAGTAATTACTATACATAAACAAATTGATTTGTTTACAGCATTGAGTGAAATCCCGTTAATCGTATTAGGGTTTACGTTTTGGCTATTGGGTTTTTTAACTTGGTACAAGCGACCTTTTTTAAAACAAGCTCGTACTTTATTTTGGATGCTTTGGTTATTTGCCTTAGCAATTATTTTAACTCGGGCTTCAGGCCGTTGTTTGCTTTTGGCCAAAGAATTGGAGTTTGTCACGTTTTCATTAGCACCTGTTTATCTTATTCGTTTTTTTTCGGTTTTTCCTGCTGATCAATCAAGAAAGATCAATAAATATGGCCAATTATTTACAATAATTATTTTTACAGTCATAACAATTTTGACAATTATGCAATTTTCAGGTCTTGTCCAATTAGGAAGGTTAATAAGAAATTTGTCATTATCGAATATGCTTATAGGCATTTTTATTTCGATATGGAACTTAAGTCAGATAATAAAGTTCCCAAAAGAACGGCCGGAAAAGAATGAAGCTAGTATTACTTTGTTAGGAATGATTATTGGTTTTTTACCTAACGTATTATTTGTTGCTGTTCCCTTATTTTTCACTTTAAATATAAGGGTATATACCGAATTAAGTTTTCTATTTGTCGCCGCTATTCCTATTTCACTCTATTATGTTATTACAAATAAATATTTACCGGATAGTCGAAGGTTGTATGAAATCATTATTACAAATTCTTTAGCCGGGATAATCATTAGTTTCCTCACGTATTTTATCCTATACAAAATCAAATTTATTCAATCCATGAACTTCGAGCTTTATTTAGCTGTATTTATTTTATCAATATTATTTATTATTTGTTTTTATTTAATACGAACAGCAATAAGTAAAATATTTAATAATATGAGTCAAAGCAAATTTAGTGTTAAACAAAGAACCATTCAACTAGAAGAAAATGCTACATTACTGTTAGCAAAAGATCAACTCTTCAAAGATCTGATTCAAAATTTAGGGATTGACGGGGCTTTTATTATTGTAGAAAACGAACAGACAGGCTGTTTTGAAAAGTCATTTGGCCGGTTTAAGAATAATTGTAAAGAACAGTCAAAGTTAGAAGAGTATTTTCGTCAAAATCAAAAGCTGGATCTTGAAGCAGAGTTTCTTCCAGAGGAGTTTCCGGCCGAAATTTTTGTACCGTTTAGTTCTCATAATTCTCGCTGCGGAATCTTTTTTGGACACCGCTATTCACATGTCAAATTTGATAAGTCCGAATTGCCTTTTCTGACGTTACTTGCCGGTCAGTTAGCTTATCAGGTACTGATGCAGCTCGTTGTTGTTGATCTGACTAAAGAAATTAATTACCTGAACAAAACGTTCTCGAACTCTCATAGAAGAAACCGGGAACTTCAGCATATTACCAATTCCTTAATCCGAATGATTGAACGAGGTAAAGGAAGCCTGGCCAAAGAAATATTGGATGGCCCGGTACAGAGCGCCCTGGATATCAGCCGCTGGCTTAAACTACTGGAAAAGGAAAATCTGGACGATGATACGTCCCAACAGGCAATTTCGCGGATGAGGGATCTGATTAATGATCTAAATTATGATCTGAATCAAACAATTCACCATTTGCGTCCGTCGGTTTTAGCGGATTTGGGTTTAGTTCCTGCCATACAGTCGCTATCCCAGGATATTATGCTGAAGGAACCAAGTTTCATTCTACTGGAAACAGAAGGAATCGGGTTGGATGACCGTTTTGCGGAAGATATTGAAATCACCGCTTACCGCTTTATACAAAAAGGAATATTCAATTCCCTGCGTTATTCGGGTTCGAAGAAGCAGACAGTCCGTATTGAATTAAGCGGAGAAAAATTGGAATTAACGGTGAAGGATAATGGACAAGGTTTCGACCCCGATCAACTTGAAAAAGGATTATTAGGCGGGGCACATTACGGCTTGGCAATCATGAAAGAACGCATTGAGAGCCTGGGGGGGCAGATGCTGATTGATTCCGGCTTTGAGCGTGGAACAATACTTCAAGCAACAATACCGGTATATTAAGATGCAATTGAAGTTAGGTGGGTTAAATGAACGTTAAAGTTTTAATCGTCGACAGTCACGGGCCGTTTACGGAAAATACCATAGTTCTTTTTTCCATGGAGCCGCAAATCGAAATCGTGGGAATTTTGAAAAACGGGGGAGAATGCCTTGATTTTGTCCATCAATCTCCGCCTGATGTTGTATTGCTGGATATCCATCTGAATGATGGCAACGGAATCTCTTTAATCGAACAAATCCAACGAATTGTGCCCACGATAAAAATCATTTTGATGACTGAATGTAATCAGGAAGGGTATGTCATTGCAGCGAAGAGTAAAGGGGCTCAGGGGGTAATCTTAAAGGATACGTATATCCGGGAAATGGTTCAAGTCATTCTAAGGGTCATGGACGGCGGTTCTTACTTTTATCAAAGTCCTTTAGCTTTTCCCAAAAAACAAATAGACATCGATGATATGCACTTTCCAGTTAAGCCTGTGGAAATTCTGGAAAAAATACTAACGCCTGAAGAAAAAGAAATCATGAGATTATTGACCAAGAGGTTGTCCAACAAGGAGATAGCTTCCATTTTAGGCGTGTCGGTTCGTGTTCTTAGTGAGCGAATCAATATCATCCTTCTGAAATTTGGCGTGAATACCAAGTTAGAGGCTGTTTTAACTTGGCCTTTTGTCGAGACTTAAGTTCACCGTTTTCCAGTACCAATGTGGGTTCATGCCCGTCGCAGACGAGGCAGGACTTTTTATTTTTGTTTTTTAACAATTTATTTTAGAAGCCAAGAAAATTTATATTTACATGATGAAAAATAATACGTATGATAAAGCCGATATGTTTTGTTGAGAAATGTACAGGTACGTATTTTGAGAACGACAGGGGAAAGCTAAAAAATATGAAATTAAACATTACACGACAGTTCCTGGTAGCCATCATTGGCATATTTTTGCTGGCAGTTGTCCTAACCGCTGGAAAATTATTTTTTCAAGTCAATGTCATTAAATTCCATATCCCGAATCACTTATACAATCAGGACACTATTTTTTCTTGCCGTGATTATTTAGAAAAGATAGGAGCTATTGTTACCTTGGATGAAAAAGCCCAAGAAATTACAATTCAAACAGGCTTGGATAGCTATTATCTTGAAATCAAGACTGATTCTGTGCAGGGAATCCCAATCTATGTCGATAACGTGTATATTGGCAAAACACCGGTTAAAAAAAGGCTTTCAGCAGGAAAATATGTGGTTGTGGCGAAAAATTCCGGACATGTGAGCACAATACGCTATTTAACACTTAAACCAGAAATTGCTTCGGTTAAACAGATCATATTGCCGGTGGATCAAAAAAACTATGAAGAATTTCTAGATGAAATTATCTTGTTTGGCTACAAACCTATAAGGGTTATGGATTACTATAACCATGCTCCAATTACCAAGAAGACTATTGTTTTAAGGCATGATGTGGATGTATCCGCTGAGGATGCCTTAGCTATGGCAAAAATTGAACATCTCAGAGGAGTCAAAAGTACCTATTATTTTCGTTGGTGCACCGCTGATCCTGAGGTCCTCAAAGAAGTAAGGGCGCTGGGACATGAAGTTGGACTGCATTACGAGACTTTGGCAGATTATTCTCTGCAATATCATCTCAAATCTGCGCAGGATATTACATCAGATGTCAAACAAGAATTGCGAAGACGGTTAAAGACAGAGATTGTCCATTTCCGACAACAGTATGGAGAAATATATACCATTGCTTCCCATGGTGCAAAAGAGAATATAAGGCTTGGTGTTACGAATTATCAGGCAATTATGGCCGGAGAAAATCCGTATGACTATAATATTATCGGCACTGCCTATGGACCCATAACGCAACGCTTCACGTATATGAGCGATTCAGGCGGTATTTGGGAGCCGTTTCCTTACCCGAAACTTGAAAGTAACGCCGGCCCATTTTATATCTTGATTCATCCCATCCACTGGGCTTCCGGTTTAAGTCGATAAACATTTAGCCTAACAGGTATGCTCTCAAAAGGTCTCAAAATTTTTTTCAAGATTTCTTTGTACATTTTTCTGCTCTAAAAAATACTTTTAATAGTTATTAGTTATTTAGGTAAATAATGGTATGATATAGTATAACGGCCGAATCACTTTCATATAGAGGATTATGTAAGAATCTAATCAGCTGTGAGGTGAAAGGAGATAAAAAGTGAAAAAATACGCAAAACGATATCTTTTTGTACTGTTGACTTTAATCTTATGTCTGGGTTCATTTGTCCCTGAGGCTTTAGCATCTACGATTTCGACCCACCGTATTTTCGGGGATACACGATATACCACTGCCGCTAATATTGCCAAAGAAGGTTGGTCCGGCGGCTCACAGTGGGCGATTATCGCCTGCGGAAGCAATTTTCCTGATGCTTTGGCGTCAACCCCTCTGGCAACAAAATATAATGCTCCGATCTTATTGACGGAAAAAGATAGTCTAACGGAGGTTACGAAGTCCACGCTGACTACACTCGGCATAAAGAATGTCTATATTGTCGGTGGAACAAGTGTCGTTTCTACGACAGTTGAAACACAGCTGAAGTCTATGGGAATCTCAGTTACCCGATTGTTCGGAAGCGACAGATACAATACTTCAGTTGAGATTGCTCAGCGTATCGGAAATACTTCCGGGAAGCTTGTCGTTGCTCCCGGGGGTGATTATCCAAATGCGCTTTCGGTTTCATCCTACGCCGGTAAAAAACAAATTCCCATTATCCTGGCCGATAAAAGTACGATCAGCGATAGTCTGAAACAATATTTAGCAAACAACAGTATTCAACAAACCTATGTGATAGGCAATACGACAGAGATCAGTGATTCAATCGTTAACGCGCTTCCAAACCCGACACGCATTCAAAGCTCCGACCGCTATGCAACCAATCTGGCGGTATTGGAAGCCTTCGAATCCGATTACGTTTTCAGCAATACCTTTTTAGCAACCGGGAATAATTTTGCCGATGCGCTTGCTGGATCAGCTTATGCGGCCAAGCTGGGGGCTCCGATCATCCTGACCGGAAAGACGCCGGACAGCCGTATTAATACGTATTTTACGGCAATCAGTACGAGCGTTGCCCAACTCAATATTTTGGGTGGGGAAGCCGCTATAGCAACCACTCTGGTCAATGGTTATCTGGGGATTGAAACAACGGGAACACTGACTGCCAAAGAGATCTTCACCAAGGTAAGCCCTTCCGTCGTCTATATCGAGACCTATGACAGCAGCGGGAATGCCCTGGGGTCCGGCAGCGGGTTTATCGTGGATTCCAGCGGCAAAGTCGCGACGAACTACCATGTGATTGAAGGCTCGTACAGTGCTAAAGTAAAGACTGCTGCAGGGACATCCTATGATGTCCAAAAGGTCTTAAGCTATAACGAAACAACCGATCTGGCAATACTTAAAATAAGCGGGGCAGGACTGACTGCAGTTTCCCTTGGTGATTCCAGCCTGATTGAAACGGGGGACAATATTTATGCAATCGGCAACCCGTTTGGATTAGAAAATACCTTATCTAACGGTTTAATCAGCACAAAATCCAGAGATATTAATGGAACGGCCTATATTCAGATTTCTGCCCCGATCAGTTCCGGCTCAAGCGGTGGTGCGCTGGTGGATGAGCAGGGAAAAGTCATTGGTATCACAGCGGCCGTATATTATGGGGGCCAGAACTTAAACTTTGCAGTTCCGATTAACCTGTTAAGACCAATGCTCTCGGAGAATATTAATAAAACACTGCCGGAAATTCTCCCGGCCATTTACAGTGTCTTTTCCAATATGGCTTCTTATATTCAGAATGCCTACGGCACAAATGTAATTGCAGGTCAAACGATCAAATATGATATTGTCGTGACTGCCTACCAGGGTAATACCGATACTTCCCATGACGGAAGCGCATTTATCGTATTTACGGTTACTTCTGAGACAGATGCTGCCGAATCAGACGTACTGGATAATCATTACAGTTCTTATCTTGTATGGCTGGAGGCTATGTTGAATGATCTCCAAGCAAGATACGGTACGAATGCGTTTAGCGGTGGAATGTACTACGGAGATAAATTTTATATTATATTCGATAATTGGGACGGGTCTGTTCAATACTGGTATTAAGGGATTTGTTAAGGGCTTTTCAATCCTGCCAAGTCGTGCTAATCTTACCCATAGAGAATGAATCGGAAGGTGGGTGGTTTCATGGGGCTTGGCAGGGTGCGTTTTATCGATGATTCAGTGGAACTGCCGAAGATCACGGGAAAAATGCTGGGCAGGATCTTTCGCTATTTTCTTCCGTACTGGAAACAAACCATCGTGATCATCCTGTCCCTGGTCATTTCAGCGCTGCTTGGACTCGTACCGCCCTTAGCGACCCGGAGTATTTTAGATGAGGCTTTGCCTCAGCACGATATGAAGTACCTGACGATTCTGATGGTGGTTGCCATCGGGGCAGCTATCTTAAGCGGTTTGCTGATGGTCGGACAGAATTATCTCAAAACCTTGATTGCCCGGAATATCATCTATAAAATGAAAAACCAGATGTTTGAGCATATCCAGCATATGTCCCTGCGTTTTTTCTCGGCGGTCAAACCGGGTGAAATCATCACGCGGATGAACAGCGATATCAATGGCGTCCAGGAAATGCTGAACAGCACGATCATCAATACGCTTAATAGTACCCTGACGCTTGTCACCACAGCAGCGGCGCTGATCTCCATGAACTGGAAGCTGGCGATTGTCGGCATCGTGATCGTTCCGCTTTTTGTCATACCGACGCGCAAGGTCGGTAAAGTCAGATGGAAGATTGTATCCCAGACTCAGGCCAAGGTCGATGAACTGAACCAGATTTTACAGGAGACGTTCGGCATCAGCGGTTCGATCTTGATGAAAATTTTTACCAAAGAAAAAGCGGATTATGCCAAATTCGAAAAAGTCAACCGGGAAGAATCCCGTCTGCGGATGAAAGAGTCTTTAGCCGGACAATGGTTTACGATGACCATCAGCATTTTTACCTTTATCGGGCCGATGTTTATCTATTTTTTTGGCGGTTACCTCTATATGCAGAGGGAAATCACCGTCGGGGAAATTGTGGCTTTTGTAGCGCTGCTGACCAGGCTTTATACCCCTGCAGCCCAGCTGTCAAATATCCATATCAATGTTGTCCGTTCGTTCGCTTTGTTTCAGCGGATTTTCGATTATTTTGACCAGCCGCTCGAGATTGTGGACCGTGATAAAGCGAAAACCATCGTTTCGGCTGTCGGTCAAGTTGATTTTGAACACGTTTCCTTTTCGTATGACCATAAAATACCTGTTCTCCGGGATATCAGCTTCTCCGTTACCCCCGGAACCATGGTCGCACTGGTCGGGCCGAGCGGGGCAGGTAAGACAACCATCACGAATCTGATCCCAAGACTGTACGATGTCATAGACGGCTGTGTCAAAATTGACGGAGAAGATATCAGGGACCTGACACTTCAGTCGCTGCGCAGACAAATCGGCATTGTGATGCAGGAGCCTTATTTATTTAATGATACAATTGAAGCAAATCTAAAATACGCCCGGGAGAATGCCACAGAAGAAGAAACGATGGAAGCCTGCAGGGCGGCCAATATTCACAATTTTATCATGATGCTGCCGGACAAATACCAGACCGTTGTCGGAAACAGGGGAATCAAGCTGTCAGGAGGGGAGAAGCAGCGGATCTCGATTGCCCGCGTCATCCTGAAGGATCCCCGGATCATTATCTTTGATGAAGCAACTTCTTCCCTGGATTCGGTGTCGGAGCTGTACATTCAAAAAGCAATGGTTCCGCTGCTGAGAGGGAAGACAAGCTTTATTATTGCCCACAGGCTTTCCACGGTACTGGCTGCCGACCAGATCCTTGTCGTAGAAAAAGGCCGGATCACGGAAGTGGGAAAACACGCGGACTTATTGTTACGGGACGGGATCTATAAAAAGCTGTATGATACACAGTTCAAGAACCAGACAATATAAAATAAAAATATCGCTATTATCTCATAATAGTAATCATTTTTTTAATTAACTCGTACAGAACAGTAAACCAACTATTTCGTTAACCGAAGAAATTGTACACGTGTACAATTTCTTAAAATTTAGAAATTTTGTCGTATCGAAGATTTACAACTGATCACTTGACAATGTTTTCTCAATCGCTGATGATTTTGATCGATACACTAAGGCATGTGCTGTGTTGATTCAGACATCCTGATATCTGCTGCTTATTCAGCTAAATTAAATAGATTCGTACTCAGATATTTTTCCCCGCGGTCGGCAAACAGGACCACAATCAATCCTTCCTCGATATCTTTGATGCATTCTAAAGCTGCAATCATTGCGGCTCCGCTGCTCATGCCGACAAAGATGCCTTCCTGGAGAACGATGGCTCTGGCCATGGCAAAGGCGGCTTCAGATTCGATCATGACTGTCCGGTCTATCTTGCTGGGATCATAGATTTCCGGTACGATAGCTTCTTCCATGTTTTTAAGACCCTGAATATAATGGCCTTTTTCAGGGTGGGCTTCAATAATTTGAACCGCAGGATTTTTGTCCTTCAGACCCATGCCAACGCCCATGAGCGTCCCAGAGGTACCGAGTGCGGAAACGTAGTGAGTGACTTTTCCGTCGGTTTCCTCCCATATTTCATGCGCAGTCGTATAATAATGGGCGAGCTTATTGTATTCGTTTGAGAATTGGTTCGGCATGAAATATTTCTCTGGATACATCCTGCAGAGCTCATGCGCTCTGCGGATCGCTCCATCAGTTCCCTCGGATGGGTCGGTCAGGATTGTCCTAGCACCAAAAGCTTCAATCATTTTGCGGCGCTCCACGGATACGGCTTCGCTCATCACAATTTCTACCTTATATCCTTTGACTGTGCCGATCATGGCGAGGCCAATCCCTGTGTTTCCGGAAGTCGGCTCAATAATGGTCTTGCCGGGGACAAGCGAGCCGCACGCTTCGGCTTGCTCAATCATTTTTAAGGCAATGCGGTCTTTGATGCTTCCAGTCGGATTAAAACCCTCCAGCTTTGCGTACAGCGCAACGTGCGGCTTCGGATTTAATCTGTTAATCCGGACCAGCGGAGTATGTCCAATGGTCTCAAGAATATTATCGTACACAGGCATCATCCTTTCCAAACATTCAATACTATGAATACTATACACCATCTTTGTTGGCAGGGAAATCCTGCTAACCTTTGTTTTTGGCGATGCTTAACATTTTAAATTGTCTGAATTTCTGGTGAGATCTTGATTTTTGAAAGGAATGTGATAATATTTAGCGAATAAGAATATTTATGGTTGTATTTTATGGTTGTATCTTCGTTATTGATTTTAAAGAAGTCTCGGCTGGTGGCTGATATATAAATGAAGAAATACAAGCTTTATGCAAATGATAATGTTTTGAATGATTATTAATAACAAAGGAGAGATTCATATGGCCACATATTTTGATGAACCGTCCCATACTTTTGGAGAATATTTATTAGTACCCGGGTATTCTTCGGCAGACTGTACCCCGACAAATGTAAGTCTGAAGACTCCCGTTGTAAAATACAAAAAAGGTGAGGAATCTTCCATTAATATGAATATTCCTCTGGTATCGGCAATCATGCAGTCTGTTTCGGACGATAAAATGGCAATCGCTCTGGCAAGAGAAGGCGGCATTTCGTTTATTTATTGTTCTCAGCCGATTGATACCCAGGCCCAGATGATTGCGCGGGTCAAAAACTATAAGGCAGGTTTTGTGACCAGTGATTCCAATATAACCCCGGACAGCACGCTGGCGAACATCTTGGCCCTGAAAGCCAAAACGGACCATTCTACAGTGGCTGTGACCTCGGACGGCACAGCTACAGGTAAGCTGCTGGGTCTTGTTACGACCAGAGATTACCGTGTCAGCAGAATGTCCAAAGATACGAAAGTCAAAGAATTCATGACAAAGTTTGAGGATCTGATCTGCGGAAGTGATCAGATCACCCTGAGTGAAGCCAACGATATTATTTGGGACCATAAGC
>JAMPIU010000052.1 GCA_023667845.1 Dehalobacter sp.
GCCGTGGTGGTCCCGTTCCGGGGGCACCGGCTCGCAGCCGAAGACATCAATATAAAATTGGGCGAGTTTCTTCCAATCCCTGGCGATGATGTTGGTGTGAACAAACTTTACTTTCATTATCAGGCCTCCAATTATGAGGTATCTCCTATTAAAATATACCATAAAATAATTTAAGGTATTAAGAGGGAGGAATTTACTATAAGTATTGATTCTACAGACGAGGAAATTGGCAGATGTATCGTGAAGGCTTCCGAGTACTTCTTTACATAGTATTAAATAAAGGGTTTCTCCTTTGAAAGCTGACAGGAGAAACCCTTCTATAATTATTAAGCGTTATTTAATTTCTGTTAACACCCCTGTTTACCCGTACAGCTTTTCGTATTGAATTTTAGCGGCCTGCAGCTGCGACTGTCCTGTTTTACACTGCGGGTTTAAAAGGGGGCAGTGTTTGTCGCAGCCTGTACAAAACATACTGCTCAGATAATCCGACAGGCTGGGAATTTCATCCGCATCGCTTTGAATGTCGCCGGCAATCGTGTAATCTTGATCATCTGCTGTTGTGTATTCATTGTTTTTTATAGCGGCAGTCTCGCGTGGTAAGCCTTTAATCGAAACGGCCTGTAGGGCCGCCTTGTCAGAACCGGGCATGCCGGCGGAATACACCACCAGCATAACCAGTGCCGCCGCCCCCAGGGTCTGCAGGGATTTCCCCACCCTGCTGCCTTTATAGTTATTGACCATCTTGCGCAAAGTTCCCGTGACAAACCGCCAGTTCAGCGCGATATGAGCGCCAAACAAACCAAGGCAGGCATATGCTGTCCATTTATGCACGGCTGCCAGCGTATGCTTGTTTTCCTGCAACCCAAAGTCAAAAACGACTCTTGAAATCAGAATCCCGGTAATGATTATAGTGCAGACACTGATTAACAGTGCCACGTTTAAAACATACATAAGCTTGGGCTTAGTCTTAATTTTTGATGTAAACAGGTTTTTAGTGACGTTTTTTACCCATCCCCAGTTTAAAATAATATGGGATGCGAATAAGGCAAAAATCGCCAACCCCGCTATCTCATGGAAGGCAAGACCTGTGTCATAAGCAAAAATCAGGATTATAAACAAAACAGTCATGACGATATCGAGCGTTATCTTTGATAAGGTTTTGGTGTTCATGCAGTAAAGTCCTTTCAAGTGAAATTATCATGCAGGATCATGGTTTCTCATAGTGTAAATTATAGACAGCAAACCTTAATTCCAACTGAGTGCTGACTGAAATTGCCCTTAAAATAGCAAAAGTGAGACAAAAAAGAACGTCCCCTTGTCTCACAGGAATGAGACAAAAAGAACGTCCCCTAGTTT